>CBDBFN010000001.1:0-5117 GCA_965204945.1 Limisphaerales bacterium
GTCACCTTGCGCGAATGAAAAGGCGTAGCACCTAGCTCGTATTGTTTTCGGCCATGCCCCCCGTCCAGACGCCGCTCCGAAACAAACACCGGCCCATTCGCCCCATAAGCATGGTTAAGCTTGCGATGATAGTTAGCATGATACTTAGGCTGGATAGATTGCAAATATCGACGAAGCATTTTGGATAATTGAGTATTCCCAGGGCATTGAAAGACATTGGTATTCCTCTCCAAATAATCCGCCCATAACAACCGATCCCAAGACACGCCAAAAGACAAAAGATTCGGAGACTCCTCGTCATAACCAGGGCCCCAACGATCCGCATCCGGCACGACAGCGGACTCCGCCGGCGGCAGAGAATCTTCATAATCATGGACATACATTTGCGCCGCCAGATTGATTTGCCGCAGGTTATTGGCACAGTAAGAGCGCTTAGCGACAGCTTTGGCGCGCCCCAAAGCAGGCAAGAGAAGAGAGGCTAAAATGCCGATAATGGCAATCACCACCAGCAATTCGATCAAAGTAAAAGCCCGGCCTCCGTTCTTTTTCATGACTCAAAGAATAGCAGAAACCGGGCCATACCAAACAAAAAGACGACAAAAACCCGCCCCTTATTGATTCAGCCAAGGCTCCCAAGGCTGCGGCAAAGTAACCTCGTGCGAACAACTGGATTGATACGCAAAACGAGGCGAACCCATATTGCCCGTCCAACCCCAAACCTAATAAGGACGACCAATCGGCCAAGGCGCCGTCCACAGAGTGCGCCGAACCCAATAGGGGCCATCATAGCCAGACTTCAAGCCGGGATAGTTGGCAGGCTCATAATCAATCGAGCAGTAGTAAAACGACAAATCCGAATAATACTCCGAATCGATCTGCACATCCGCCGCCGCTTGACCCGGCCGAAACCATACCGAAGCAACCCACTTGATGGGTCTCTGCGTGCGTTGGTTGAATTCCCAAATATCCAAGCCGTAGGAATCGTAGACGTACGGATCATCCTCCCGATTCCGATCTGGATTAAACCAGAACCAATGGCTTAACTGGTTCTTGCCCGAAAAAAGAGGGAAGATTTCATGTTGTGTTCCCCAAATCTCATCTAGAATCCACCACTGATCAGGATTATCAAATTCACGAAGACCCGACCATGAGAATCTGTACGTCGTTCCCCGTTTGGAACTAGGGACGTGAAAATCGACAATCATCTCCACACGGCCAGACGTCGTCCAATCTCCTTTATGGAAACAGACGTCGCGAAGCGGTGGATTGCAAGCAGATTGAACGTCGCCAGTTAAACCAACAAGCAGACCGATCCCAACGACAACAGCGGCCGCCATCTTTTCAAATTTGGACTTCAAAATGCGCGAAGCGGCGCCCAAACAAACCGCTCCTAAAGAGTAAAAGGAATTCATACACCGCCAAAAATACCGATCCCAGAAAGGAAATCAATCAATTCTTCAAATAAAGATTTCAAAAATGAAACAAAAGAGAGGCAGATTTCAATTGCCAAATAGAACGATTAAAAAGCCGATTAAATAGGGAAAAACCTTTCAAAACTGCTCGAAAAGACCGCCAAAACAAGCCAGAGAAAGCCGATAGCACGATGAAACGAAAGCAAGCAAGGCCAAAGAAAAAGGAAAGGAAGGCAAAAAAAACCGCTGGAAGAAGATCCCAGCGGAAAACAAAACCATGAAAGAGACAAAGAATTTTATTTTTAAACAACAGCGATTCGAGCTTGCTAACACCGATTCGCACCGATAAGATAGCCGAATGCTAACACCGAATCAAGAAAGATCTTTTGAGGTTGCGGAAGAAAAGGAAACCGTAACCGTCCCCATCAAAACGACGGCCATTGCGGAAATTGCCGCGCCGTTGCCGCCGCTGACGCCAGAACAGCGCAAAGACCTTGAAACCGTACACCCCAACCTAAGCGCAAATTGAGCGCAGGATGCGAAAGAAGAACCAACAAGAACAACAACAGCAAGCCCTACCAACACCTAAACCGCCAACGACAACCGCCCCGACAACGCCCGCCTACAAACTGCAACCACACGAAGAAGAATTCCTCAACAAAGCCAAAAGCCAGAAAGAGCGCGATGAAATTTGGATTGCGATAAGAGCCGACCAACGACTCCGCCAACGACGAGAGCAAGAAAAACAACTCCAGCAAACAACCCAGACAAACCAACGAAAACCGATAACAACGAAAGCCAGAGCCAAGAAGAAACGAAGAGCGCCGTTAACCATCCTCCAGACCATACGTTACAAAGCAGGCGCCAGATACGATCTGATTGCCGCCGAGCGCATCGTTTCCCATATTTGCCGCCGCCAAGGAAACAGGAAAAACCAACAGCGCCGAGGCTGCTTTGAATCCATTCCCAACATGGCCAAAGCCTGCAGAATCCGAATCAGCCGATTCCGGAAACTCCTCGATTGGCTAACCAAGGCCGGAATCTTGATTGCCGAATACCGAGAACACCAACCCAACAAATACACCGTCGCCCATGGCCGCCAAATGATCATGCCGATGATCATCGACGACTTGAAACTAACCCCAGCCCAAAACGCCGTAGCCAGAATCATGCTCCGCTATGGCATCATCTCCATCCGCCAAGCAGCTAAACTGGCCAACACCAGCAAGAACACCGCCAGCAGAACCGCCAGACTTTTGGAGGAGAAAGAAGTGGTCAAAGTTCGGCGATTCCAAGGCTTTACCAACGAATATAAGTTTTGCCGCAAAGTGCTAAAACTCTTTGGAAGGACTGTCCCCAAAAGGCCCAGGGGACTGTCCCCAAAACGACACCCCTTAAGGAACGTCGGGCGAAAGCTTTCTCAAATCAGAGCCGAAAGAGCCAAACGACAAGCCCAAGAGCGCGATAAAGAACGCAGAAAAGCATGGGAAAAGGCCAATCCTAAACGAGCGGCCATCCTAAAAGAGATAAACGACATAGGAAAAGCCACAGGAAACTATTTCAAAGCCTTTTTGGACAACTGCCATAGGCTAAATAACGCTTAATAACGCTTAAACAACCAAGAACAACAGATAAGAAGACACCAGAAGAATCCTTTTGATTCCTTCTAGAGAACACGTGCGCCCTAAACCAATAACGATAAACGACGAAAGACCATGCCAGCACCAGAATTAGACGAATTCACCAGACTCGACAGAGAACTGAACTTGCAAGTAGCCAATGCGCTGTTCGGATTAGACAGCGAAATCAAAGAAGCCTGCAACGACGACAAGGAAGTAACCGAAAAGATCGAAGACGTCTATTCGGCAATTACCGACTTGCAAACCGCCATTGACGACTACAAAAAGAAAACCACCCAACAGACATGACCCTTTACGAAGAACGAATCCTTTACGAATTAGCCCGATACAACTTGCCGAGAAAAATAACCGACATAGCCAAAGCATGCCGACTCGCCCCTAAAACAGCCCGCCAAGCCATCCATTCCTTAACCGAGAAAGGCCTCCTAACAGCAAGCCGAGCCATCAAAAACCCGCTCCCATGGCGACTCCCGCCAGAAATCCACAGCCAACGACTGCCGGCCAAAACTTTCATGGCAGCCGCCGAAATCCACAAACATCCAGAACTGAGCCATACAGAAATCGCCTTGCGAACCCAAACCAGCAGAACAACCGCCATTAGAGCCGAGCGCACCCTAAAAGCCATTACCCGAAAATCACGCCTCAAAAGAGCAGAACAGCAAACTAAACAAATCCACACCAACAACCAAGCCCTTGCCCAAAGACAACGCCAAGAACAAAAAGAAGAACGAAAACGATTAGAAGAACACCAAAGAAGAATCCACGAGGAAGAACAAAGATGGCAAAGAATCGAATCCCTTAAAAGAGAACTGCAACGCAGCACCAACCCATACCGCCAAAGCCAGATCATTCAGGAAATCAAAAAAGAAAGACACGCGCTTAAACGAGCCAATTCCCTAACCATGCAGACCATCAAAATGGGATTTTGAAGACCGAATCACCGCTAAATAACAGCAATTCATGAGAGCATCTTTGAATTATTTGCGAAATAATTCTAGACACAATTCATGCGACAAGGGGTACGCTAAATTGTGTCAATAGCAGAATCAAGCTTTTTCTGCAAAAAACCGACAAAAACCGACTTTTAACCCAAAACCCGCCTAATCCTAACCAAAACGCTAACGTCACCGTTGATAACGATAAAGCATATTTGACAACCCTAGAAACCGCGAAAAGAGGGAAATGGGAAAGGAAGAAGATGGGAAGGAAGATCGAAAAAAAACCGCCGAGCCAGAAACCCGACGGTTGAAACAAAACGGAAAGCAAAAACGACAGCGCCGTTCAAAACTCCACCAACTCATCCCAAGGCGTAGGAGGTTCCCAACCGGAAGCCGAAGGCATGTCCGAATCCAGCCAATGCTGCCGATTGTCATAATTGAACCGTGTCCAATTATCCAAAGACGGAAAAAGCATTTGATAAAGAGTCTCCGAGCCAACATGCCCATCCGCAAACAAAATATTCGCTTGCCCAGAATGCCGACGGGCAACCGACACAGGAACACCAGAAGAACCTATACCGCCAAAACCACCCAAGGACATAGCAATAGTACCACGGTGAGTACGAAAATAAGAGCCATCCGCTTGCGCAATCATGCGCGAAGGCGAAACCACAGCAGACTCCCGAAGAGCAAGCCAATCTCTATCAAACCTCCCTAAAGGCGACCCAGAAATTCCCCAATGCTTAAATATCGGATCAAGTTTACTCAGACGAGTCGGCTTTAAGCCATGATCGTTTTGCTGATAACCCCAAGGCCAAAAACGACGACCATAAAGCCCATAACGAGAAGATACCGGCCAGCCACCAGCTTGAAGAAGCTTCAAAACCCGGCCACGCTTCTCAGCAGGACAATTAAACAAATTCGTTTGCCCATCCAAATAGGAATAACAAAGCAAGCCATTCCAATCTTCGCCAGTAACCAAAAAGCCATCGTTGTCGTTTGCGTACAGTTGCCGAGCAATCCCAATTTGCCGTTGGTTATTGAGGCAAACCGTTTTATGCGCCGCCGCTTTTGCCCTGCCCAAAGCAGGCAGGAGCAAAGACGCCAAAATGCCGATGATGGCAATC